>NZ_CP119392.1:0-45000 GCF_029224025.1 Rhodanobacter sp. AS-Z3 | reverse complement strand
CTTGGCAGTCAGAGGCGATGAAGGACGTGGCAGCCTGCGAAAAGTGTCGGGGAGCTGGCAACAAGCTTTGATCCGGCAATGTCCGAATGGGGAAACCCACTCCGCAAGGAGTACTGCATGGTGAATACATAGCCATGCAGGGCGAACCCGGGGAACTGAAATATCTAAGTACCCGGAGGAAAAGAAATCAACCGAGATTCCCTGAGTAGCGACGAGCGAACGGGGACTAGCCCAAAAGCACATTATGTTTTAGTCAAACGGGATGGAAAGCCCGGCCATAGATGGTGATAGCCCAGTCGACGAAAAGGCATTTTGTGTGAAATTGAGTAAGGCGGGGCACGTGAAACCTTGTCTGAACATGGGGGGACCATCCTCCAAGGCTAAATACTACTGACTGACCGATAGCGAACTAGTACCGTGAGGGAAAGGCGAAAAGAACCCCGGAGAGGGGAGTGAAATAGACCCTGAAACCGTATACGTACAAGCAGTGGAAGCCCGCAAGGGTGACTGCGTACCTTTTGTATAATGGGTCAGCGACTTACTGTCTGTGGCAAGCTTAACCGTATAGGGGAGGCGAAGAGAAATCGAGTCTGAATAGGGCGCATAGTCTCAGGCAGTAGACCCGAAACCGAGTGATCTATCCTTGGCCAGGTTGAAGGTGCGGTAACACGCACTGGAGGACCGAACCCACATCTGTTGCAATAGATGGGGATGAGCTGAGGATAGGAGTGAAAGGCTAAACAAACTCGGAGATAGCTGGTTCTCCTCGAAAGCTATTTAGGTAGCGCCTCGGACGAATCTTCCTGGGGGTAGAGCACTGTTATGGCTAGGGGGTCATCGCGACTTACCAAACCATGGCAAACTCCGAATACCAGGACAGACTATCCGGGAGACACACGGCGGGTGCTAACGTCCGTCGTGAAAAGGGAAACAACCCAGACCCGCAGCTAAGGTCCCAAAGTCATAGCTAAGTGGAAAACGATGTGGAAAGGCATAGACAGCCAGGAGGTTGGCTTAGAAGCAGCCATCCTTTAAAGAAAGCGTAATAGCTCACTGGTCGAGTCGGTCTGCGCGGAAGATTTAACGGGGCTAAGCTATGCACCGAAGCTCGGGGTGTGCACATTTATGTGTACGCGGTAGAGGAGCGTTCCGTAAGCCTGTGAAGGTGTGTTGTAAAGCATGCTGGAGGTATCGGAAGTGCGAATGCTGACATGAGTAACGATAATGGGGGTGAAAAGCCCCCACGCCGAAAGCCCAAGGTTTCCTCGCGCAACGTTCATCGGCGCAGGGTGAGTCGGCCCCTAAGGCGAGGCAGAAATGCGTAGTCGAT
Organism: Rhodanobacter sp. AS-Z3; assembly: GCF_029224025.1. Lineage (NCBI taxonomy): Bacteria > Pseudomonadati > Pseudomonadota > Gammaproteobacteria > Lysobacterales > Rhodanobacteraceae > Rhodanobacter > Rhodanobacter sp. AS-Z3. The sequence continues at coordinate 43,670 of NZ_CP119392.1, read as the reverse complement.
GGGAAGCAGGTTAATATTCCTGCACTTTTCTATAGTGCGATGTGGGGACGGAGAAGGTTAGGTCTACCGGGCGTTGGTTGTCCCGGGGAAAGGAGGTAGGCATGTATCTTAGGCAAATCCGGGATACTTTATGCCGAGCACCGAGACGAGCCCTTTTGGGCGAAGTGACTGACACCACGCTTCAGGAAAAGCCACTAAGCTTCAGCTATAGAAAAACCGTACCGCAAACCGACACTGGTAGGCAGGGTGAGAATCCCAAGGCGCTTGAGAGAACTCGGGTGAAGGAACTAGGCAAAATGGCACCGTAACTTCGGGAGAAGGTGCGCCCATTAGCGTGGTCACGTGCGTGACTGAGCGTTGATGGGCTGCAATAACCTGGCCGCTGCGACTGTTTATCAAAAACACAGCACTCTGCAAACACGAAAGTGGACGTATAGGGTGTGACGCCTGCCCGGTGCTGGAAGGTTAATTGATGGGGTCAGCCGCAAGGCGAAGCTCTTGATCGAAGCCCCAGTAAACGGCGGCCGTAACTATAACGGTCCTAAGGTAGCGAAATTCCTTGTCGGGTAAGTTCCGACCTGCACGAATGGCGTAACGACAGCGGCGCTGTCTCCACCCGAGACTCAGTGAAATTGAATTCGCTGTGAAGATGCAGCGTTCCCGCGGCAAGACGGAAAGACCCCGTGAACCTTTACTATAGCTTTACACTGAACGTTGAGTTCTTCTGTGTAGGATAGGTGGGAGGCTTTGAAGCGCAGACGCTAGTTTGCGTGGAGCCATCCTTGAAATACCACCCTGAAGTGCTTGACGTTCTAACCTAGGCCCGTAATCCGGGTCAGGGACCGTGTATGGTGGGTAGTTTGACTGGGGCGGTCTCCTCCCAAAGAGTAACGGAGGAGCACGAAGGTACGCTCAGCGCGGTCGGACATCGCGCACTGTGTGCAATGGCATAAGCGTGCTTGACTGCGAGATCGACGGATCAAGCAGGTACGAAAGTAGGTCATAGTGATCCGGTGGTTCTGTATGGAAGGGCCATCGCTCAACGGATAAAAGGTACTCCGGGGATAACAGGCTGATACCGCCCAAGAGTTCATATCGACGGCGGTGTTTGGCACCTCGATGTCGGCTCATCACATCCTGGGGCTGTAGCCGGTCCCAAGGGTATGGCTGTTCGCCATTTAAAGTGGTACGCGAGCTGGGTTCAGAACGTCGTGAGACAGTTCGGTCCCTATCTGTCGTGGGCGTTGGAGATTTGAGGGGGGCTGCTCCTAGTACGAGAGGACCGGAGTGGACGTTCCGCTGGTGTTCGGGTTGTCATGCCCATGGCATTGCCCGGTAGCTACGAACGGAAGTGATAACCGCTGAAAGCATCTAAGCGGGAAGCACGCCCCAAGATGAGATCTCCCGAGAGCTTGACTCTCCTTAAGGCACCATCAAGACTAGGTGGTTGATAGGTCAGGTGTGGAAGTGCAGTAATGCATTGAGCTAACTGATACTAATGAGCCGTGAGGCTTGACCATATAACCCCAAGACGCTTCGTTCGGTCTTAACACAGTCTTAGTTCGATTCGAATTCACCTCGACGCTTGTCACTCGTTTACGATTTATCCAACGTGAGTTTCCACTCACGGAAATGCCGGGTCAGCTGCATCGACCGGGCCTTTCAAGAAGATGTGGAGCCGGCGCTAACGCGCTGCTCCCACCCCTTCCCTGGCGGCCATAGCGGCGTGGTACCACCTGATCCCATCCCGAACTCAGAAGTGAAACGCGCATGCGCCGATGGTAGTGTGGTTTTTCCATGCAAGAGTAGGTCACCGCCAGGGGCTTTATCCTGAAACACCCTCACCGGAAACGGTGGGGGTTTTTCTTTGGCGCTGTGGCGGTTGCGATCGTAGATCGCACACTGCAACAGGTCACCGCCAGGGGCTTTATCCTGAAACACCCTCACCGGAAACGGTGGGGGTTTTTCTTTGGCGCTGTGGCGGTTGCGATCGCAGATCGCACACTGCAACAGGTCACCGCCAGGGGCTTTATCCAAGAAGGCCTCCCCAATCGGGGAGGCCTTCGTCTTTGTAACGTTCCAAGCACCGCGGTTGCGGTTGCGATCGTAGATCGCACACTGCAAGGTCACCGCCAGCGGCCTTGTTCCACGGCCTTCCCCACCCGGGAGGCGGTGGTCTTCATGAGCAGACCGTTCTGAATGCAAATGGGCCGGCTCAGTCCTTTTTGCTATTGACGGCCGGTCTGCTGGCTGCCGTCGTCTGTCGATGCCGTGGTAGCTTGCGTACGTGAACTTTCGCAGGACATGCGCGGGGACCTGGCTTGCACTACGACACGGACATCCTGGTGGTGGGTGGCGGCATCAACGGCGCCGGTATCGCGCGAGATGCGGCTGGGCGGGGCTTGTCTGTAACGCTCTGCGAACAGGATGACCTCGCCTCGCATACCTCCAGTGCCAGCACCAAACTTATTCACGGTGGCTTGCGTTATCTGGAGCAATACGAGTTTCGGCTGGTGGCCAAAGCGCTGGCCGAGCGCGAAGTGATTCTGCGTCTTGCGCCGCACATCGCCTGGCCGCTGTTGTTCGTATTGCCACACGAGTCGCATCTGCGGCCGGCCTGGATGATCCGCTTGGGCTTGCTGCTCTACGACAGTCTTGGTGCAGGCAACCGTACGTTGGCTGATTCGCACGCAGTGGATCTGCATGACCACGTTAGTGGAGTGCCTTTGCGAGAACCGTTCTCACAGGGCTTCGTGTATTCCGATGGATGGGTTCAGGATGCGCGACTGGTTGTGCTCAACGCGATGGATGGCGTGAAGCGCGGAGCTGATGTTCGCGTGCACACTCGCTGTGAGGCTGCGCATGTCCAGGAGAGTATCTGGCACGTGCAGCTGCGCGGTGCCGATGGCCGTTCGGAGTTATTGCGGGCCAAGGCGCTGGTGAACGCCTGCGGGCCGTGGGCTGGTCAATTTCTGGGAGATGAGCTGGGTCGCCAACAGCATCCGGAGGTACGGATGGTCAAGGGCAGCCACATCGTGCTGCCGCGTCTGTTTGACCACGAATACGCTTACATCTTCCAGCAGCCCGATCGCCGCATCGTGTTTGCGATCCCTTACGAGAACGACTACACCTTGATCGGCACGACCGACATGGAATTTCGTGGTGACCCTGGCCGGGTATGCATCGAAGAGGCAGAAACACGCTATCTGTGCGATGCAGTCAATCGGTACTTCCGCAGGTCAGTGCAGCCGCATGAGGTGGTCTGGAGCTTTAGCGGCGTGCGGCCGTTGCTCGACGAGGGCGGTGACGCGTCGTCAGCAAGCCGCGACTATCGGATTGAGCTGGATACCAGGCAAGGCGCCCCCTTGTTGAACGTGTTTGGCGGCAAGATCACGACGTATCGGCGCCTCGGCGAAGAGGCTGTGGACTTACTGTGCGACGCGTTGGAACACGAGCAACCCGCGTGGACCGCACACGGCGATCCGCTGCCGGGTGGTGACTTCGCTGATGCCGAGCGCTTGCTGGTGGCATGGTCGCGACGCTGGCCGTGGTTGCCAGTGGGATTGGCACATCGTTGGTTGCGGCACTACGGTACCTGCGTTGCGACTTTGCTGGGCGATGCAAGTGAGCTGCCGGATCTCGGGCGGCACTTCGGCGCCGGGCTTTATCAATCGGAAGTGGACTATCTCATCCGTCACGAATGGGCTCGCGCCAGCGAAGATATCCTGTGGCGTCGTACCAAACTGGGTTTGCGCTTGACTGATGTCGAACGGGTCGAGCTGGATGCATACCTGGCCGCGTTCGTTCCCGGAATGATCGGTGCGGCAGCAACCAATACCGTGAGCCGGCCGACATGAGCGAAAAGCCCCGTTTCATCATCGCCATCGATCAGGGCACCACCAGTTCGCGCGCAATGATTTTTGATGCCCAAGGCCGGGTGATGGCCTCGGCGCAGCGAGAATTCGAGCAGATATTTCCGCGCTCCGGCTGGGTCGAACATCGCCCGCACGATATTCTCACCAGTGTTCAGGTAACCCTGACTGAGGCGATGCACAAGGCTGGTATCGACGCGTCGACCGTGGCCGGTATCGGCATCACCAATCAGCGCGAAACCACCGTAGTGTGGGACCGCAATACCGGCGAGCCGGTGTACAACGCGCTGGTCTGGCAATCCCGCCATTCGGCTGAAATCTGCCGAGAAATGCGCACGGATGCAGTCGATCGCTTGATCCGCGAGCGCACCGGGCTGTTGCTCGATGCCTACTTTTCGGCGACCAAGTTGAAGTGGCTATTCGATCATGTCGACGGCGTGCGTGAGCGAGCCATACGAGGCGAACTGCTGTTCGGCACCATCGACAGCTGGCTGGTGTGGAATCTCACCGGCGGCAAGGTCCACGTTACCGATGTCACCAACGCGTCGCGCACGCTGTTGTATGACATTCACCGGCACTGCTGGGACGATGACCTGCTCGCGCTATTCGGTATCCCTGCCTCCATGTTGCCGCAGGTTCGTGGTTGCAGCGAGGTGTATGGACACATCGAACCCAAATACTTCTTTGGCCGGAACGTTCCGATCTGCGGCATGGCTGGCGATCAGCAGGCGGCGCTGTTTGGCCAGGCCTGCTTCGAACCGGGCATGGCCAAGAATACCTATGGCACCGGTTGTTTCATGCTGATGAACACCGGCGCGACCGCCGTGTCTTCGCAACATGGCCTGCTGAGCACCATTGCCTGGCAACTCGACGGCAGGACCGAATACGCGCTTGAAGGCAGCATTTTCGTCGCCGGGTCAGTGGTGCAATGGTTGCGTGATGGACTGCAGATGCTCGGCCACGCCAATGAATCGCAAGCCTGTGCGGAAAGCGTGGCGTCCACGGATGGCGTGTATCTGGTACCGGCGTTCTCCGGTTTGGGCGCGCCTTACTGGCGCAGCGATGTGCGTGGCGCCATGTTCGGGCTGTCGCGTGGTACCCGCAAGGAACATCTGGTGCGCGCTGCGCTGGAGTCGATGGCCTACCAGACCCGCGACGTGCTCGCCGCGATGGAAGCCGATGCCGGAATCGCCCTCAAGGAGTTACGCGCCGATGGCGGCGCGATCGCCAATGACTTTCTGGCGCAGTTTCAATGCGACATGCTTGCCGTGCCGCTGCTGCGTACGCAGACCGCTGAAACAACGGCGCTGGGCGCGGCCTATCTGGCCGGTCTTGCGGTTGGCGTATGGGAAAACCGCGAGCAGATCGCCAACATGTGGCAGTTGGACAGGCGCTTCGAACCGACCATGAAAGCTGACCGACGAGAGCGCCTGTACCGCGGTTGGCAGGCGGCGGTGCAGGCCACCATGGCCTTTCCCACCGACTGAGGCAACCACTCAGTTCAGCGCGTAACCGAACTGCTCCAGGAACTCTGCAGCAAAATCGGCATAGCTGAAACGCTGGTTCTGCGTGCCAGGGTGCTCGACCTTGAGCGCGCCCATCAGCGAGGCCATGCGGCCCACGGTGGGCCAATCCTTGCCATGCATGATGCCGAAGATCAGGCCTGCGCGATAAGCGTCGCCGCAGCCGGTGGGGTCGACGATCTGGCGTTCGCGTGCCGGCGGAATCTGGTGGATCTGACCGTCCACATGGATCAGCGAGCCGCGTGGGCCCTGGGTCACGATATACGCGGTGACCTTTTCCGCAATCTCCGCCGCGCTCCAGCCCGTGCGCGTCTGCAGCAACTGTGATTCGTAATCATTGACGATCACGTAGGTGGACTTCGAGATCATCGAGCGGAATTCGTCGCCGCTGAACAGCGGCATCGCCTGGCCCGGATCGAAGATGAACGGTACGCCGCGTTCGGCAAACTCATCCACGTGTTGCAGCATTGCCTCGCGACCATCCGGCGCGACAATCGCGAAATCAATCTGCGGAATGTCACGCACGTGGTTTTCCTGCGCGCTGGACATGGCGCCAGGATGAAACGCGGTGATCTGGTTGTTGTCCAGGTCCGTGGTAATGAAGCACTGCGGGGTGAACTGGTCGTCGAACACGCGCACACTGTCCAGACAAATGCCGCACTGCTCCATGTGTGCGCGGTAAGGTGCGAAATCCTGGCCCACGGCGGCTACGGGCAGCGGATCGCCGCCGAGCAGTTTGAGGTTGTAGGCGATATTTCCCGCGCAACCACCGAATTCCCGACGCATGCGCGGCACCAGGAACGACACATTCAGAATGTGCATCTGATCGGGCAGGATGTGATTCTTGAACTGGTCCTGGAACACCATGATGGTGTCGTAGGCCAGCGATCCGCAGATGACGGCAGACATGATGTGCAGGAACCCCCGGGCAGAGAATGGAAACCGTATCGCCGCAGATCGGCACTTGCCGAACCGGACGGGCCCGGTCAAAGGATTGAATCTTACCGCCATCCATCGCGATTGGCGACTTTCGACCCCGCCGAAAAGCTCAGCTGGCAATGCAGAAAATGTGCTTAGGGTCGTGTTGTAGAAGGATTTCTTAACGTTATTGTCCTTGCGCATGTGGCATGCGCTGACTAGACTGGCGAGCTTACTTTTTAGCCAGGCCGGACCACGGCGGACCCATGTTCAAGAAGTTTCGCGGGATCTTCTCCAACGACATCTCCATCGACCTCGGCACGGCCAACACGCTGATCTACGTGCGTGGCCAGGGCATCGTCCTGAACGAGCCGTCGGTGGTGGCGATCCGTCAGGATCGCGGCCCGGGTGGCCCGCGCACGATCGCGGCGGTCGGCAGTGATGCCAAGCGCATGCTTGGTCGCACGCCCGGCAACATCGCCACGGTGCGGCCGATGAAGGATGGCGTGATCGCCGACTTCACCATGACCGAAGCGATGCTGCAGCACTTCATCAAGCAGGTGCACAAATCGCGCTTCCTGCGCCCGAGCCCGCGCGTGCTGGTCTGTGTGCCGTGCGGCTCGACCCAGGTCGAGCGCCGTGCGATCAAGGAATCGGCCGAAGGTGCCGGTGCCCGCGACGTGTTCCTGATTGAAGAACCGATGGCTGCGGCGATCGGCGCCGGTATTCCGGTGCACGAGGCGCGTGGTGCGATGGTGCTGGATATCGGTGGCGGTACTTCCGAAGTGGCCGTGATCTCGCTCAACGGCATTGTCTATTCGCAGTCGGTGCGCGTGGGCGGCGATCGGTTCGATGAAGCGATCATCAATTACGTGCGACGCAACCACGGTACGCTGATCGGTGAATCCACCGCCGAGCGAATCAAGCTGCAGATCGGCTGCGCGTTTCCGCAGACCGACGTGAAGGAAATCGAGATCTCCGGCCGCAATCTCGCCGAGGGCGTGCCGCGGATGTTTACCATCAACTCCAACGAGATTCTCGAGGCCTTGCACGAGCCGCTCGCCGGTATCGTGGCGGCGGTGAAGTCGGCGCTGGAGCAGACTCCGCCGGAACTGTGTTCCGACGTGGCCGAGCGCGGCATCGTGCTGACCGGCGGTGGCGCCTTGCTGCGCGATCTGGATCGGCTGATCTCCGAGGAAACCGGCCTGCACGTGCAGGTGGCGGACGATCCGCTGACCTGTGTGGCCCGTGGCGGCGGCAAGGCGCTGGAGCTGATTGATCAGCACGGCAGCGACTTCTTCGCTCCCGAGTAAGGCGCGGCCATGGCGCGTACGCGCGATGAGTCCTCGCCGCTGTTCGCCGGCAACGCCGCGGGCACGCTGCGGCTGATCGTCTACCTTGCGCTGGCCATGGTGCTGATGGTGCTCGACCAGCGTAACGGCTGGCTGTGGCGCTTGCGTTATGCGGCTTCGGCCGTGGTCGAGCCGGTGTATCGCCTTGCCGGGTTGCCTGCCGTGGGTATCCGCACGATGAGCGTCGCTTTTGCCGATCGCCAACTGCTTACCGAACAGAACCAGCGTCTGCGCGAAGACCTGTTGCTGGCCAATGCCAAGTTGAACCGAATGGCGGCCGTGGCGGAGCAGAACCATCGCCTGAAAGAGTTGCTCGACACCCAGCACAGCCTTGATCTGAACGTGCAGTTGGCGCGGGTCATCGGCGTGGACCTTGGTGCGTACCGCTATCAACTCACCTTGAACCTGGGCGCCCGCGACGGTGTCAGGCAAGGTCAGCCAGTGATCGACGCTCACGGCGTGATGGGTCAGGTCAAGGAAGTGTTGCCGACCACCGCCGTAGTCATGCTGATCACCGATCCGGCGCATGCGATTCCCGTGGTGATCGAGCGAACCGGCTTGCGCACGGTGGCCTATGGCTCACGCGACGGTGATGAACTGGAGTTGCCTACCATCCCGCTGGCAGCGGATGTGCGTACCGGCGACAAGTTGCTCACCTCGGGTCTCGGCGGGCGCTTCCCGCCCGGATTTCCGGTGGGCGAGGTTGACGCGGTGGCACCGGCCGCCACCGGGATGTTCCTGGTGGCAAGGGCGAAACCGGCGGCGGACATCGACCGCAGCGAAGACGTGCTGCTGTTGCATGATCAAGCCGAGCCGGATGGCCCGCCCGCACCCATCACCCCGATGGGCCCGCCCGACTCGTTGGCCCCTGCGGCCAGCGTGGCGGCGCCACCGTCTGCCGCTGGAGTCAGGCGATGAGCCGGCAGCGCCTGAGTCAATGGTGGTTTGCCGGCACCGTGCTGTTTGGGCTGGTGTCCATGCTGGTGCCGTTTCCCGGCGTGCTGGAGCCGTTCAAACCGTACTGGCCGGCGTTGATCCTGTTGTACTGGTCACTGGAGTCGGAAGACCGCGTGACCCTCGGGTTGGCCTTCATGGTGGGTGTGGCCGCCGACTTGCTCAATGGTGTGGTGCTGGGTGAGCAGGCATTGCGTCTGTGTGCACTGGTCTTCATCGCCTTGCGTTTCCGCTCGCGCCTGCGCTTTTTTCCGATGTGGCAGCAGGCGCTGGCGGTACTTGCGCTGCTGTTGAACGATCGCGTGCTGCTGCTGGTCGTGCGCCTGCTGGCAGGCGCTTCGTTGCCGCCGGCCAGTTGGTGGGTTTCGCCGTTTGTCGGCGCTGCATTGTGGCCGTTTCTTTTCCTGCTGCTCGACGATCTGCGCGCACGTCTGCGGATTCAATGAGCGATGCATCCGTGACATGAAAATTCGGCGCTCACTGAAAGACCCTCGCGGTGAAAGCCTGCTGTTCCGGCGGCGCGCGCTGGCGGCATTCGCGCTGATTGTGCTGGGTTTGTGCCTGTTGCTGGTGCGCTTCGCTTTCCTGCAGGTGACCCATCACGAAGAGTTCGCCACGCGCTCGCAGAACAATCGCGTCAAGCCGCGTGCGATTCCGCCGGCGCGCGGACTGATCTACGATCGTAACGGCGTACTGCTGGCCGACAACGTGCCGGCGTTCCGGCTGGAAGTGGTGCCGGAACAGGTCAAGGACATGTCCGCCCTGCTGGCCCAGCTCGGCCATGTGGTGCCGCTGGACCCGGACGATCTGGAAGCGTTCCGCAAGCAGCTCAAGCAGAGCCGCCGCTTTGACAGCGTGCCGCTGAAGATGCACCTGAGCGAGGACGAGATTGACCGCTTCGCTGTCAACCGCTGGCGCTTCCCGGGCGTGGATGTTGTCCCTTACCTCACTCGGCGTTATCCCCTGGGTGGATTGTTCGCGCATGTGGTGGGTTATGTCGGCCGCATCGATGCCGACGATGTCGACCGGCTTGATCCGGCCCGCTACAAGGGCACCAGCCACGTTGGTCGCAGCGGTATCGAGCGATCGTACGAGGACGTGCTGCACGGCACGCCGGGCTACGAATTGCTGGAAGTGAACGCCGATGGCCGCACCCAGCGCGTGCTCGAAACGCATGCGCCAACGCCGGGCAAAAACCTTTATCTCAGCATCGATGTACGTCTGCAGAAGGCAGCCGAGGAAGCGTTTGCAGGCCGTCCTGGTGCAGCGGTGGCGATCGATCCACGCAATGGCCAGGTGCTGGCGATGGTCAGCGTGCCGACGTTCGATCCCAATCTGTTCGTCAATGGCATCAGCAAGACAGACTACTCCGCGCTGACCAACGACCCGGACAAACCGCTGTACAACCGTGCGCTGCGGGGTGTGTATCCGCCAGGGTCCACGGTGAAACCGCTGATTGGTCTGGCCGGCCTGGAGACGGGCATGCGCAAGCCAAGCGACACGGTACTTTCCACCGGTGTGTTTTACCTACCCGGCCAGGCACGTGGGTATCGCGACGACCAGCGTGGCGGCGTCGGCACGGTGGATCTCGCCCGTGCGATCGAGATGTCCGTCAACACCTATTTTTACAAGCTTGCGCTGGACATGGGTATCGATCGGCTCAGTGCCTTCATGGACAAGTTCAGCTTTGGTCGGCCCACCGGCATTGACTTGATCGGGGAGTCTGCCGGGGTGCTGCCGTCCAGGCAGTGGAAGGCGGCGAATTCGAAGGAACCGTGGTACCCGGGCGAGACCGTGATCGCCGGCATTGGCCAGGGCTACTGGGCGGTAACGCCGCTGCAACTGGCACACGCGATCGCCACGTTTGCCGGTCATGGCGTGCCCTATGCACCGCGACTGGCGATGGCGACGCAAGGTGGCGTGAATACCGCGCAGGTACCGCTGAGCAACCCGCCGACCGGGCCGTCGGTAATCCGCAATCCGGCGAACTGGGATGCGGTCAACCAGGGCATGGAGTTGGTGATCTACGGCGACCGCGGCACGGGCCGCAAATTGGCGGCCGGTTTCCCGTATCTATTGGCCGGCAAGAGTGGCACCGCCGAGCGCTATTCGCGCAAGTCGGATGCGTATGACACCAATCGAAACACGGCCTATCTTGCCTCGCGCCACCGCGCCTGGTTTGTCGCCTATGCACCGGCCGACAACCCGCAAATCGCCGTAGCCGCGATCCTGGAGTCCGGCGCGTGGGGAGCGGATTCCACTGGCCCGATTGTCCGTAAGATGCTTGATGTGTGGCTCGCCGCGCACGGTGGCGTGATTCCCGATGCGAAGCGTTTGCCGGCATCGACCACGCCACCCGTGGTCGCGCCTACGGATGTGCAGAACAGCGAGCCGATCGACGACCCGGTCGAGGACCTGCCGGCAGAATCCACATCCAGCGGAGCGACGCCATGATCAACGCCATGCATGCGCGTGGCCGGCGGTTTCTGCGGCGCATCCTGACCCGGCCCCGCATCGATATGCCGCTGGCATTCGGTCTGTTCGTGCTGGCCTTGGTGGGACTGGTCACCTTGTACAGCGCCGGCAGCGGCAGCCTGGCGCTGGTGGGCGGTCAGGCGGCGCGCTTCGTGTTGGGCGGCGTGTTGTTGCTGATCGTGTCGCGGATTCCGCCGGCGGTGTTGCGTGGCTGGACGCCGTGGCTGTATGCCGGCAGCACCGCCTTGCTGGTGGTGGTGGCGATCCTCGGTGAAGGGCGCGGCTCGATTCGCTGGCTCGACCTGGGCTTCATGCGGTTTCAGCCGTCCGAACTGCTGAAGCTGACGATGCCGATGATGGTCGCCTGGTATTTGCACCCGCGACAGTTGCCGCCGGGCTGGAAAGATATTGTCGTGGTCGGCCTGCTGATTGCGATTCCGGCCGGCCTGATTGCCGAGCAACCCGACCTGGGTACCGCCGTACTGGTAACGGCGGCCGGCGCGTTCGCGTTGTTCCTCTCCGGCATGGCGTGGTGGCGCATTGGTCTGCTGGTCGGTGCCGTGGGCGGAATGATTCCGGTTGGCTGGCATTTCCTGCACCAGTACCAGCGCGATCGCGTGCTGACCTTGCTCAATCCGGAATCCGACCCGCTCGGCAACGGCTGGCACATCATCCAGTCGCAGATCGCGGTGGGTTCCGGTGGCGTCTTCGGCAAGGGCTGGCAACACAGCACGCAGTCGCGGCTGGATTTCCTGCCCGAGCACACCACCGACTTCATTTTCGCGGTGTTCTCCGAAGAGTTCGGCCTGATTGGCGTGATCGCGCTGGTCGCGTTGTATGCGTTCATCATCGGCCGCTGCCTGTGGATCGCGATGGAGGCCCGCGACACTTATTCGCGCCTGCTCGCCGGTGCGATCGGCATGAGCTTCTTCGTCTACGTGTTCGTCAACGGCGGCATGGTCGCCGGCATGTTGCCGGTGGTCGGCGTGCCAATGCCGATGATCAGCTACGGCGGTACCTCGGCGGTTTCGTTGCTGACTGGTTTCGGCGTGCTGATGTCGATTCACGCAAATCGCAAGACGCACATCTGAACGCGGCCACCGTTGCGCCATGCTCGCGCCTGAAGTTGCGCGTGTGTGCATGTTAGGCTTTCGGTGACATCGTAAATTTGTGAGCGAAGCCACCACATGACAGCCACACCCGCGCCGCGCCCGGCCCGTTTTTTTGCCGTCCTGAGCCTGTTGTGGGTGATTTCGCTGACGCCGGCACTGGCGGAAACCCACCCAGGCCAGTCCGAACTGGTGCGCGAAGTGGCGCGCGACACCGGCAAGAGCGCGGCAGCGTTGAATACGTTGCTCGACGGCGCGAAAAAGCAGCAAAGCATCCTCGATGCGATCAGTCGCCCGGCCGAAGGCAAGCCGTGGAAAGACTACCGACCGATCTTCCTCACTGACAAACGCATCGACGATGGCGTGGCGTTCTACCGCCAGCATCGCGCGCTGCTCGAGCAGATCGGCAAGCAGTACGGCGTGGCGCCCCAATACATCGTGGCCATCGTCGGCGTGGAAACCAGTTACGGCCGCAACACCGGCAAGTACAAGGTGCTCGATGCGCTGGTCACGCTGGGCCTGTATTACCCGCCACGGGCGAAGTTTTTTCGCGAGCAGTTGAAGGAACTGCTGAGCATGCCGGACAACCATCTGGCCGGCCCACTCGACACACTGACCGGCTCGTACGCCGGCGCGCAGGGCTGGGGTCAGTTCATGCCCACCAGCATTCGCGACTTCGCGGTGGATGCCGACCATGACGGCCACATCGATCTGCAGAATTCGCTGCCGGACATCTTCGCCAGCGTGGCCAATTACTTTGTGCAGCACGGCTGGGTCACTGGCGGTCCGGTGGCGGCGCGCGCGCAACCGGATGCGGCCGCAACGCCACTGGTGGTGAAGGACACCAAGCCGCAGTGGCCGCTGGAGCAACTGGAAGCGTGGGGTTACGCACCGTTGCAACCACTGTCGCCGGCCGAGTCCACCAGTTTGCAGACGCTGGAAGGTCCGAATGGGCCGGAATACTGGTTCACCTTCCAGAATTTCTATGTGATCACTCGCTACAACCGCAGTCCGTTGTATGCGATGGCGGTGAACCAGCTGGCGCAGGCTATCGCGGACGGCGCGGGCCCGATGGAATCGGCGCGATGAAGTTGCTCGGCGCGATGGCCTTGCTGGCCGCGGGCTTGCTGCTGGCCGGCTGCAGTGGGCACAAGACCAGGCCACGCCATCGCGACAGTCATGCGCGGGTGCTTTCCTCGTCTTCTTCGACCGCGAGCACCGGCGACGACCGCTTCAACGACGACCTCAACAAGCCACAAAGCAGTCGCTACCGCGACGGCCAGGACAGCGTTCCGCCGCCGCTGGATGTGAGCAAGCTGGTCGAGCCGGTGCCGAAGGTCGAGCCGCGTTCGCTGTATGGCAACAAGTCCCCGTACACCGTGCGCGGGCGCACCTATCGCGTGCTGCCCAGCGCGCGCGGCTACAAGCAGCGCGGCATTGCCTCGTTCTACGGCAACAAGTTCCATGGTTACAAGACGTCCAGCCTGGAAACCTACGACATGTATGCGTTCAGCGCCGCCAGCACCACGCTGCCGCTGCCCAGCTATGCGCGGGTGACCAATCTGGAAACCGGCAAGAGCGTGATCGTGCGGGTCAACGATCGTGGTCCGTTCCATGACAACCGGGTGATTGACTTGTCCTACGCCGCTGCAGTGAAGATCGGCGTCTATCCCAAGGGCACCGGCCTGGTTGAGGTGCAGGGCATCGACCCCGGCGCTGCGGCTACGGAACTGCCGCCGCCGCCCGCGGTCACAGGCTCACACCCGGGCATTTTTCTGCAGGTTGGCGCCTTTTCCGATGCGAACAACGCCGATCGACTGGCTCAGCGTTTGCGTGAGGCCAGGCTTGGCGCGGTGCAGGTCAGCGATGCGTTGAGCAATGATCGCCACGTATATCGCGTGCGGATCGGGCCGCTGGACAGCGTCGATCGTGCTGACGAGATCAGCGCCCGAATCGAACGTATGGGTCTGCCCCGGCCGCAGGTCGCGGTAGACTGAGCAGGATTTGCGCACCCCTTTTCCATCTCCATCGACGCCCGCAACGTCGAAACCCAGAAATTGGACTGAACAACACGATGAATTTTTTCCGCCGCGCCCTTATTCCGTTTGCCGCCGTCACCTTGCTGGTCGGCGTCGCCGTCGCCCAGACCCCGCCACGCCCGTCACCGGTGCCGCGGCCGGTGGTGCCCGAGGCGCCGGTGCCGCCGCCGCCGGATGTCGACGGCAAAAGCTGGGTGCTGATGGATTATGCGACCGGTCAAATCCTTGCCAGCAAGGAGCCCGACATGCGCCTGGAGCCGGCATCGATCACCAAGATCATGACTGACTACGTGGTCTCGGCCGAGGTCGCCAACGGCAAGGTCCACATGACCGACCCGGTGACCATCAGCGAAAATGCATGGCGTGGCGGCGGTGCCGGTACGGATGGTTCCACCAGCTTCCTCAAACTCAACAGCCAGGTGCCGCTGAAGGACCTGCTGTACGGCATGATCATCCAGTCCGGCAATGACGCGGCGATCGCGCTGGCCGAGCACACCGCGGGTTCCGAGTCGTCGTTCGCGGCACTGATGAACGCCTATGCCAAGCAGCTCGGCATGGTCAACTCGAACTTCGAGAACGCTTCGGGTTATCCGATCACCAACCACTACACCACCGCGCACGACATCGCGATCCTGTCGCGCGCGCTGATCCACGACTTCCCCGAGGACTATGCGATTTCCGCGGTCAAGGAGTTCGAGTGGAACGGGATCAAGCAGCACAACCGCAACACCTTGCTGTGGCGCGACCCCAGCGTGGACGGCATCAAGACCGGCCACACCGCAGCGGCGGGCTACTGCCTGGCGGCGTCGGCCAAGCAGGGCGAGTCGCGGATGATCGCTATCGTGATGGGCGCCAGCAGCGAAAAGGCGCGTGCCGATTCGGCGATGGCCTTGCTCAATTACGGCTTCCGTTTCTACGAGACCCACAAGTTGTACGACGCCGGCAAGCCGCTGGCCACGCCGAAGCTGTGGAAGGGCGCGTCCAATCAATTGCCGTTGGGCGTCAACGAGAGCGTGCAGGTCACCGTCAAGCGTGGCCAGTACGACCAGTTGAAGGCCACCATGGATGTTCCCGCCACGCTGGTGGCACCGTTCACCAAGGGGCAGCAGGTGGGTACGTTGCGGATCACCCTGGATGGCAAGCCGGTGCAGAGCGTGCCGCTGGTGGCACTGGCCGACGCGCCGCAGGGCGGTTTCTTCTCGCGCCTGTGGGACAGCATCATGCTGTGGTTCCACAGTGACAAGAAGGCGGATGCCACGGCACCCGCCAAGAGCGCGGACGCGAAGTAATGCAGCCGATCGACTTCACCAAGGCGAAGGAAGAGGGCAAGGGTTTCGAATTCCCTGGGGAGTTCGAGATCACGGCGGTGGGCAACTCCAGCGCCAACCTGCCCAGCCATGTGCCGCAGTTGCTCGAACGCGCCGGTCTGCATGTGCTGCACGAAAGTGTGCGCCACCGGCACTCCGGCGCCGGCAACTACGTTTCGGTCACGGTGAGTTTTCGCTGCGAGAACCGCGAGCAATACGAAGCCGCGCACCACGCGCTGCGCGGTGATCCGGATATTCGTTATACGCATTGATGTATTGAAAAGCGGGAACAGGGAACAGGGAACGTGCAGGGCATCGCAAACGTGTTGCTCTGCGCTTCGAGCAGGCCGGTCGATAGCCGCAACCCTGCCGCTTCCAGGTTTTCTGCTATTCCCCGTTCCCCGTTCCCCGTTCCCCGTTCCCCGTTCCCCGTTCTCCAAGGTTTCCCATGTCGTTGCCGCTGAAAATCCGCCGTCTCGGTCGCCAGCCGTATGCAGCAACCTGGAAGGCGATGAGCGCGTTCACCGATAACCGCACCGCCGACACGCCCGACGAGTTGTGGCTGCTGGAACATGATCCGGTGTTCACGCTGGGTCAGGCCGGCAAGATGGAGCACGTGCTGGCGCCGGGTGACATCCCGGTGATTCCGGTCGACCGTGGTGGCCAGGTCACTTACCACGGACCGGGCCAGATCGTGGGTTATCCGTTGATCGACCTGCGCCGGCTCGGGGTGGGCGTGCGCGAGCTGGTCAACCGGATCGAACAAACGCTGATCGATACGCTGGCGCACTGGAATGTCACCGCCGTGCGCCGTGAAGGTGCGCCCGGCGTGTACGTGGATGAGGCCAAGGTCGCTGCGCTGGGTTTGCGCGTGCGCCGCGGTTGCAGTTTCCACGGACTGGCCTTCAACGTGGCCATGGACCTGGAGCCGTTTCAACGCATCAACCCTTGCGGCTACAAGGGTTTGGCGGTCACGCAACTGCTAGACTTGGGCGGTCCTTCGAGCCTTGCCACGGTCGAGGATGAGCTGGTCGAACAGTTCTGTCGCCAGTTTGGTTTCGTCGCCGAGTCGGCCGCTTCCCTTTTACCTGAACTCCCCGCGCGTGCGGTGGTCTGAGCTTTCTACATGAGCGAATCATCCACATCGTCGACCAAGGTCATCCCGATCACCGTCGTCGGCCATGCGCCGGCGGGTGAGAAGCAGCTTGGCAACGACAAGATCGCGCTGAACCGCGCTGGTTTCGACACGGCCGTGCCGACCCTGCGCAAGCCATCGTGGATTCGCGTGCGCTTGCCGCAAGGCAACGCGGTGCAGCAGCTCAAGGCACGTCTGCGCGAGAACGCGCTGGTCACGGTCTGCGAGGAAGCTTCCTGCCCGAACATCCACGAATGCTTCAGCAAGGGCACGGCGACCTTCATGATCCTCGGTGAGGTGTGCACCCGCCGTTGCTCGTTCTGCGATGTGGCCCATGGCCGTCCGCTGCCGCCCGATGCGCTGGAGCCGGCGCGGCTGGCCGAGACAATCCGTGACATGCGCCTGAAATACGTGGTGATCACCTCGGTCGATCGCGACGACCTGCGTGATGGTGGCGCCGAACATTTCGCTGCCTGCATCCGCGCCACCCGTCATGCCAGCCCCAACATCCGCATCGAAATCCTGACTCCGGATTTTCGTGGCAAGGGTCGCATGGAGCGCGCCCTGGAGGTGTTGAAAGAATTTCCGCCGGACGTGTTCAACCACAACCTGGAAACCGTGCCGCACTTGTACCGCGAGGTACGCCCGGGCGCTGACTACCAGTGGTCGCTCGACCTGCTCAAGCGCTTCAAGGCACAGCATCCCGAGGTGCCGACCAAGTCCGGCATCATGCTGGGTCTGGGCGAAACGATGGATCAGGTGCTCGAGACGATGCGCGATTTACGCGCCCATGACGTCGAGATGATCACCATCGGCCAGTATCTGCAGCCCACGCCGCATCATCACCCGGTGGTGCGCTACTGGACTCCCGAAGAATTTGACAGCTTGCGCGAAGCCGGCAACGCGATGGGTTTCCATCACGTTGCCTCCGGTCCGCTGGTACGTTCGTCCTATCACGCCGACCTGCAGGCCCATGCAGCCGGTGTCACCGAATCAGCTTGAGAGCCTCCATGAAATTTCGTCCCGCGCTGTTCCTGCTGCTAGCTCTTACCGCCACCGGCGCCTGCGCGCAGTCCGCTGCCGACATGGGCGCAGGCAAGCCACGCAAGGCGGCCACCTGGCCGCTGACCTCGACGCCTGAGGAAGCCCAGGCCGCGCAGTTGTCCGCACGCTTCCTCACTCGTTTCCATTACGACGCACAGCCGCTTGACGACGCGATGTCGGCACGCATCTACAACGCCTATTTCAAGTTGCTCGACAGCGAGAAGGTGTTCTTCACCCAGGCCGACATGGCCAAGTTCGCGCCGATGAAAACCAGGCTGGATGACGCGATCTGGAACCAGGACCTGTCCGGGCCGTTCACCATCTTCAACGCCTACGTGCAGCGCGCGGTCGAACGGATGACCTACGCGCGCGGCCTGCTCAAAAACGGCTTTGATTTTTCGGCCGACCAGAGCTACACCTTCGACCGCGAACACGCCGACTGGCCGAAAGACCAGGCCGAGCTGGACGACCTGTGGCGCAAGCGCACCATGAATGACTGGCTGCGCCTTAAGCTGGCTGGCCAGAAAGATGACGATATCCGCAAGACGCTGGACAAGCGCTATGCCGCCTACATCGAGCGCATCAAGCAGCTCGATGGTCAAGATGCATTCCAGACCTTCATGACGTCGTACGCCGAAACCACTGACCCGCACACCGATTACCTCGGCCCACGCGCGGCAGAGAATTTCGACATCTCGATGAAGTTGTCGCTGGAAGGTATTGGCGCAGTGCTGCAAGCTCGCGACGACTACACGCAGATCCGCGAACTGGTGCCTGCCGGTCCGGCCGGCAAGTCCGGCAAGATCCAGGTCGGCGACCGCATTGTCGGTGTCGGTCAGGGCGATACCGGCCCCATCGTCGACGTGATCGGCTGGCGCCTGGATGACGTGGTCAACCGTATTCGCGGCAAGAAGGACACCACCGTGCGGCTGGAAATCCTGCCGGCGGACACTGGCGTGGACGGCAAGCACGAGATCGTCACGCTGGTGCGCAAGAAAGTCAGCATCGAGGAGCAGGCGGCGAAGAAGAAGATTGTCGAGATCAAGGACGGCGGCATTACCCGCAAGATTGGCGTGATCGACCTGCCCACCTTCTACTCCGACTTTGGCGCACGCAGCGCCGGCGACGCCAATTTCAAGAGCGCCACCCGCGACGTGGCCAAGCTGCTTGGCGAGTTGAAGCAGGAAGGCATGCAGGGCGTGGTGGTTGATTTGCGCAACAACGGCGGCGGTTCGCTGGCCGAGGCGAACTCGCTGACCGGCCTGTTCATCGACAAGGGTCCGGTGGTGCAGGTGCGTGACTCCCGAGGCCAGGTCGAGCAACAAGGCGATGATGACGCAGGCATGGCCTGGAGCGGCCCGCTGGCCGTGCTGGTCAACCGCGGCACGGCCTCGGCGTCGGAAATTTTTGCGGCGGCGATCCAGGACTACCATCGTGGACTGATCATCGGTGAGCCGACCTTCGGCAAGGGCACCGTGCAGAACCTGGTCAATCTGGATCGCTTCGCCCAGAGTGACGACGAGAAACCGCAGCTCGGCGAGCTGAAGATGACCATCCAGGAATTCTTCCGCATCAACGGCGGTTCCACCCAGTTGAAGGGTGTGACGCCGGACATCGCGTTTCCGCAGAACGGCGACGCCAAGGACTTCGGCGAATCCACCTACGAGAACGCGCTGAAGTGGACCCAGATTGCTCCCGCCGATTACCAGGTGGTGGCGAATCTTGGTGCCTATCTGCCGCAACTCGAGAAGATGCATGCCGACCGCGTGGCGCAGTCGCCGGCGTGGAAGCTGATGCTGGACGAACTGAAGCAGTACCGCACGATGCGCGCGAAGACCTCGATCTCGTTGAACTTCGCCACCCGTGAAGAAGAGCGCAAGCAGATGGAGGCCATCCAGAACGACTTCCGCGCTCGTCACAAGGCGATCGACGGCACCGATGCGGTGATTGCCGACGCAGACAGCAACCTCGATGACGGCCTCAACGCGAACGAGCGCAGTCTGAAGTCCGAGCTGAAGCAGGAAAAGGATGCGAAGAAGGCCAAGGACGTGCAGCTCAACGAAACGGCGCACATCCTGTTCGACGCCGTCGGCATGATCAAGGCCGACCCGAAGCTGGCCAGTGAAGTGCTGCCCTATGGCGGCAAGTTGTCGGGCACCAACATGGTGATTGCGCAACCGAAGGCGCCGGCGGCCACGCAGCCGCATTGAGAAGCTGAAAGCAGCGAGTATCGAAGGGGCGGCGCCGTGCGTCGCCCCTTTTCATGCGCTGTAGCCGAACCGGTCCAGCCACGGTTGCAGCACAGGCAAGATCGGCTCGAACTGCTCGCGGTAGTGCTGCCAGCGACCGACCGCCTTGCGATGGACGCCTTCGGTAACCTGCGCGTAGCTGGGCGTGCTGATGAAACGTTTGTTGCGTGCATGTTCGGCGAAGCGCTTCAGCGCCGAACTGTCGCTTATTTCCAGAAACTCGCCCAGTCGCGCGGCCTGCTTGTCGAACTCTTCGACCACCGATTCGTAGCGCCACTCCAGTATGTTTGGCGCGAATACCTCGACATCGTGATGCCACTGCTCGAACGCGTTTACATAGCCCTCGGCCAGTCGTTGCAGCGACGAACACAGCACCATGAACGCCGGTGAACGAAACGGCTGCATGCTGCAGCTCAGCAACACGTCACAAGGATGGCGCAGGCACAGGATGATGCGTGCATTCGGAAACAGCCGCATGATCATCGGCAGGCACAGCATGTTGAGCGGATTCTTGTCGACCAGGCAGCGGTCTCCAAGAGCGCGCACGACCTGCTGGACCAGTCGTTGATAAGCACCACGCAACTGGTCGACATCTTGCTGCGTCAGCTTTGACAGATCCCCCGGGTAACGCTGGCCGACCAGCTCCATGCTTTCGATGAGGTCATGGACATAGGCGCGCTCGTCCATCGACTGGAACTCCGGGTGGGCGTCGAGCATCTGTTCCAGCAACGTCGTGCCGGAGCGAGGGAAGCCGACTATGAAGACCGGGCTCTGTCGACTGCCGGGCGAGGTCAAGCTGTTCCATGGAGCATGGACGTCACGCCCGAGGTACCCGCCGGTGACCTGCAACGGGCGGCTGTCGGCGGCCAGCAGTTCCGGCACTACGTGGCGGGCAATTTCCAGTTGGGTGGCGTGTGCGTGCCGTAGTGCCTCCCATGCTTCGGGGTAGCGCCCTTGCCGGTCAAGCGCCGCGCCAAGACCAAACGCGGCGCTGGCGTGACCTTCCTCATTGTGGTTGCCAGACAGGGCGCGTTGATACTGCGCAGCCGCCTCGGCATAGGCGCCATCGCGCATCGCCATGACGGCGTGTGCGCGCCAGCCCTCGGCACGCGCCTGTTCGGCCTGCGCCGGCAAGGCGTCAAGTGTGGCCGGTGGCAAATGCCGCAGCGCAGCCTGGGCTGCTTCGACCTGATTGTTCCGCTCGTGCAACAGGACGCGCTGCGCGGCGATGCGCAGGCGCATGATCGCAGCTGCGGGCTCGGCCGGCAGTGATGCCTGTGCCAGCGTGCGAAGTGCGGATTCCAGGTCGCCCTGAACAGACAACATCGCTGACAACACCAGCGCCTGTTCGGCCGGTTGCGGCGGCCAATGGCCGGCATCAATCAGCAATGCTTCCTGCTGCGTATTGTCGCCGCAGACGTGGCAGGCGTAGGCGGCCTGCAGCCGGGCCTCGATGAAATGTGGAGCCAACTGCACCGCGTCCAGCAAACTTTGCCTGGCTGGCAGCCATTGTCGCTGCTGGGTACGGAGCAAGCCGAGGTTGTAGTGAACTTCGGCATCGTTCGGCGCCAGCGACAGGGCCGTCAGCAGCGCCCGTTCCGCTGCGCCCAGGTCACCCGCCTCCCGGCAGACCACGGCGAGGTTGTTCCAGTGCGAGGAAACCAACGGTTGCAACTGTGCCAGTTGCCCGAAGGTTGCGGCAGCTTGCTGCAAACGGCCGGTCGCCTGCTGGGCCACGCCGAGCAGCGAGAGCGCGCCTTCATCTTGCTGCAATGACGGCATGGCCTGTCCGGCGATGGCAATGACCTGCTCAGGCTCGCCGGCGTGCCAGGCTTGGAGCATCGCCGTGACCAGATCCGTCGCAGTGGACATGCCTTCTCCATCGGTCGTCTTCCAGTACCCATTATGCAAGAGGGCCGCGATAGTTCGCGGCCCTCTTGGGTATTCACTCCGATATTCCGGAGTTCGATTGTTGGGTCAACAGATCAGAACTTGATCGTCGCCCGTGCCCAGTAATAGCGTCCAAGCACATCGTACGTGGCGGTATCCACGTTGTAGTTGGAACCGTTCTGGTAGATCAGCGGCGGCAGCTTGTTGCTCAGGTTGTCCACGCCTATGTCGAAGCGAGTGTGGATGGAGGGCACCGCGTAGCCCAGCTGGATCGAGTGATAGACCACCGATGCCATCGGGATGTTCACGCCCGGTATGGCGGCGTCGGCGTTGAGTGCGGTCAGCGAGTTGACGTAGCGTGACTGCCACTGTGCATTCCAGTTGCCCTTTTCCCAGTTCACCGTGACCGTCCCGCGCAAGCGCGAGATGTTGCCGAACTGCTGGCTGTACGTACCCGCGTAGTTGATGGTCTTCGCCCCCGGCTCACCCGGCGTGGCGTTGTTCTTGTAGGTGGAGGTGTAGCTGGTGCTCAAGCCAGCGCGGAAGTTGCCCGGGTCGAAACCGCCCACGTCGAAGTGCGGAATCTTGTAGCGCAAGGTGTAGTCGACGCCACTGGTGCTGGTATTGCCCAGGTTGACCACCGGTGTGTTGATCAGGAACACCTGGCCTGGCTGCCGGCTGCTGGCGTTCTCGCGCTGGATGAACGAGCAGTACGGGCTGCTGCTGCTGTTGTAGCAGGAGCTGACTACGGTGTCGGCCTGGATCGCTGTCAGCGTGTTTGACAGGTAGATATGCCAGAAGTCGAGGCTGGTCGACAGGCCCGGCAGCCAGTCCGGATCGTAGACCAGGCCGATGTCGACGGACTTGCCCTTTTCCGGCTTCAGCGTCGCGCCCACGGTAGTGGCACCGGAGTAGAACGTGTTGACCTGTGCGGGCGAGTTGCCGGCCCAGTTCACCGGAACGTACTGGCAGGCCGCCGCATGTGCGGCCAGCTCGGTGGCCGAACGTCCGACACAAGGATCGTTGAGGTTCGGCTGGACCAGCGTGCGTCCGTCGTAGAGCTCATCCAGGTTGGGCGCGCGGAACACTTGCGAGATGGTGCCACGGAACAGCAGGTCGGCGGTGGGTCGCCATTCGATGGCAATTTTGCCGTTGGTGGTGGTACCGGTGGTGCTGTAGTTCGACGAGCGAATGCCGATGTCGAGATTCAACGAGTGAGCCCATGGCTGGTCGGACAGCAGGGGAATCAGCGTTTCTGCATAGACTTCCTTGACGTCGAAGTTGCCGCTTCCGGGCGAGCCGCAGGCCTCTTGCAGGATCTGACAGGTGGTGGTTACCGGGTCGAGTACGGCAAACGAACTCACCGTGTAATTCATGGACTGCTTGCGATACAGCACGCCAGCCGACACCTGCATGGCACCCGCCGGCAGGTTCCACAGTTCCCCACTGGTTTCGAACTGGGCTTGCTTGGTCGATTGCGTGAACAGATAGACCGGTGTCTTTACGCCCTCCTTCAACTTCGCACCAACCGCGGGATCGGCCTGGTTGAAGATGTTGGCGCCGCCATCCACGGCAGCCTGCAAGGCCGGAATGTCCACCTCGTTGGTGTCACGTTGATCGCGTTTGGTATGGCTGTAATTGATCGAGGCATCCCAGATCCAACTGCTATCCTGGCCGAAATTGCCGCGCAGGCCAGCGTTGACCTGACTGGTATCGGTCGTGTAACTGTGCACGCGCGTGCCGGCACCGGTCAGGCGGGTCTGGAAGTTGTAGCCGCTGTTCGGGTCGCCCGCCACCGGGTTCTGGCTGAAGGTGACGCCGAACGGATTGATCGGATTGCTGGAGGAGATGATCAGGCCATCGCCCGTACCGACCGGCGACGGTGCATCCTGGCCACTCGACACCGTGTGGTTGTAGAACGCATCCACGAAGCCGGTCAGGTTGTCGGTGAAATCGTAGCTGCCCAGCACGAAGCCGTTGGTGCGCTTCTGCGCGGTCTGGATGTAGTTGAGCGCCGCGTAGTTGTACGTATCCGAGCCCAACCGGCAACGGTAATCACCCAGCGCCGAACCGTTGCCCTGCGCCAGAGTCACGTTGGCGGTGCCGCTGCTGTTGATGGTGCAGCCGTACTGACTGGCAATCGACGCCGGCAACTGGATACGACCGGTCGGAATGGAACTGGAGCCGGCCGCCACCACCGAGCCGCTGGACAGATACAGCTGCTGCTTGGAGAACGAGCGGCGTTTGCCCAGCACCGCGTCGTACTTGTTGTAGTCCAATCCGGCAGTGATGCTGAATTTGTCACCCGTGGCGCCTGCGGTCAGGTTGAAGCCGTGGCGCTGGGCATCGCCGTGGCTGGAGATGCCGTCATTGAGGCTGATCTGGGCACCCTGGAAATCTTTGCGCAGGATGAAGTTGACCACGCCACCGATGGCGTCCGAGCCGTACACCGTCGAGGCGCCTTCGGCCAGCACGTCGACCCGATCGATCATTTCCGTCGGGATCAGGTTGAGGTCCGGATTGGACATGCGCTGGCCGTTGACCAGCACCAGGGTGCGATTGATGCCCAGGCCACGCAACGAGACGCGCGAGGCGCCATCGCCAGCTTCCAGCAGCGGACTGGCCACGCCGCCGCCATTGCTGTTGTTCGAGGGGTTGGTGGCGTTGCCGGAGATGCTCGGCATCGCCTGCAGCACATCACCCAATACCGGCTTGCCGGAGTTGCTGAGGGCGGCGCGGTCCAGCGTCACTACCGGGCTGGCTGTCTCGACGTCCACTCGACGGATCAGCGAGCCGGTCACCGTGACCGACTGCAGGTTCTTTGCGTTGCTTTTGGAAGGCGGCGTGTTCTGGTCGGTCGAGGACGGAGTATCCGTCTGCGGTGTCTGCGCCTGCGCGACGCCTGCGACACCGAGAATGCCTGCGGTCAATGCCAGTCGCACTGCCAGCGATAAGTGATTCATGCCGTATTTCATGGAGTCTCCCCAGTAAATGTTGGTTTCCGTTCCCAGCCTTCGAACACGTCGAGTCCCCCCCCGGGGTACAGGTTGCACAACCTGACGTTTATCGTCGGTGCCGTGCAACCGCCCGCAGATTACTACCAGAATCGATTCCAGATACAAGCTTTGCGATCGATCTGGCCGTCGATTCGCCAATCCTCGATCAGACGGCCACCGATGGTACGGGTACCGTGGTGGTGGATCGGTTGAAGTCGCCAATGGCCGCAACCAGATCGGCTACCGCCGCCTGTTCGGCCTCGCTGAGGTCGGGGTTCCAACTGTCCAGGATCAACACCACGCGGTCGCGCTCGCTGCGGTTCCACGCTTCGTGTTCAAAGGTATCGTCGAAGGTGACGCAGCGGCCTTCTTGCCATACGTGGGTTTCTCCGCCTACGCGCAAGGCGCAGTCTGGCGGCACGATCAGCGGCAGATGCGTCACCAATCGCGTATTGGTGACGCCTCGGTGCGGCAGGATGTGCGTGCCCGGACGCAGCACCGAGTACAGCGTTTCCGGCGCATGCTCGCGAACCCGCACCAGCGGCAGCGAGTCGAGCAGTTCGCTGGTGCGCGGGCAGCGTGCGCATTGCTGGTCATGGCGCACGCCGTGTCGATAGAAGAAGAAAGCATCCCATGCGGCTTCCTGGGTACCCGAAGCGCCCAGCAGTTCGCCGGCCACGGCTTCACTGGAGTTGACGCCAAGGAAGGGCACCAACGCCTCCTGCGCATGTGCCAGCACGGCCCGCAATTCCTCACGGATCGTTTCAACCGCCGCCTCCAGCTGCGCGTGCGCAGGGAAGCGTTCGCGCGGATAGAAGGTCCGACTGGGAACGCCCGGGAAGTAAAGGAATTTTGGCCGTTGTCGCGGGTCGGGCAAGTCTGCGGCCTGCTCACCGAGATAAATCGCCAGGCACTGGTCGACACGACTCAGTTCGGACCGTCCGTAGCGCTGCCGCAGCGGCTCGATGACGGCGTCGAATAATTCGCGCCGGCCGGCAGCCACGAAACGGGTGGCGTGCTTTACCGCATCGCGCAGCCCCGGCGCCGTGGTGTCGTCACTGAGCCAGCGGCCCTGTGCCTGCGCGACGTCAATCGCCGCGAGGTAGCTCAGCATGGCGTCGTACCCGCTGCCGTGCTGCTCGAGTGCCACGCCCAGGCGCAGGCGTGCGACGAACATTCCCGGCGCGATCTGCAGGCCTGCACGCAAGCTGTCGATCGCAGCGGGCAGATCGCCCGCCAGCATCTGCACTTCGCCCAGCCGATGCAGCACCGCGGCATCCCGGGGTTGGGCGTGGTGCGCGGCGAGCAACAACGCGATGGCGTTTTGTGGATTCCCCTGTGCCAGTTCGCGGGTGGCGAGGAATTGCAGCGCCTCCGCGTCATCGGGCAAACGTTCGAGCAATCGTCGGAACGCCTGCTCGGCCGCCACCAGATCGCCACGCTGCCACGCTGCAAGCGCCTGCTCACGGCAGCTTGCAGCCGCGCTCTGGGACATCGGGTTCATCGCAAGGCTTCTCTGGTTGACCGGTCCGATGATTATAGGAATGGGCGCAGAGCGCCAGTTGTCGTGATCACGGGGACTATTTGCGCGCCGATTTCGCTGCCCGCTGCTGCATGAACCACTGCTGGAATTCGCCCACAAACGGCACCTCGCGCAGCACTTTCGAGCGCGGGTCGATGATCAGCAGGCTGCCAGCGGGTACTTGCAGTTGGCCGCTGCCGTCGGTCATTGGCAAGGTGTGCACGCTGTCGCCCACCTGCACCTCGATCGGCATCGGAAACGGCTTGCCGTGTTCGGTGACCCAGCGCAGCTTCAGTGTGTCGCCGTCACGCTGTTCGTCCAGCCGTGGCAGCTTGGCATCACGCAGGTAGACGTCGAAGAACCAGTCGAGCTTGCGTCCGGTCACCTGATCGACGATGGCGATGTAGTCGTTGGTGCTGGCGTAGCGCGGCTTGAAATTGCCGGGCCTGGGATTGGTACGGCCATAGACCAGCCGACGGGTGCTGTCGAAGAACGCCTGGTCGCCGATCAACTGGCGCAAGCTGTGCAACATCAGCGCGCCCTTGTTGTAGATGTCCTGGCCTGGACCACTGGACTCCTGGTAGACCTGCTCTTCGTTCTGGCTGTGGCCGGAGACGAGCGGGTGCTGGTTGCGCAATCGCAGGCGCAATTCATGCAGCCAGGCGTAGTAGTCCATGTCGCCATTCAGATACTGGCTGTAGAGCGGCTGCATGTAGGTGCCGAACCCTTCGTGCAGCCACATGTCGTCCCAGTCGGCATTGGTTACCTGGTTGCCGAACCACTCATGTGCGAACTCGTGCTGCAGCAAGTCGTCGAAGCCGTAACCGTTCTTGCGGAAGTCGTTGCCGTAGGCATTGATGGTCTGGTGTTCCATGCCCCTGTGCGGAGTTTCCACCACGCCCACTTTTTCGTCGCCAAACGGGTACGGTCCGATCTGCTGTTCGAAGAAGTCCAGCATGCGCGGAAACTCGCCGAACAAGGCCTTGGCGCCTTCGGCATGCTCAGGCAGATACCAGAGCTCCATCGGGATCGTGTTGCCGTAGCGACTGGCGTAGTTGCCCTTGAGCAGCTTGAACGGACCGACATCAATCGCGATGGCGTAGGTGTTCGGATGTTTCGCGCGCCAGTGATAGGTGTGTTGATTGCCGTGCTCGGTGATGCCGACCAGCACGCCGTTGCCGGGTGCGGCGAGCGTCTTCGCTACCGTTATGTAGGTGTCGACCAGATCGGGCTCGCCTTGTGGCTGGTCGATGCATGGCCAGAACAGGTCGCAGCCCTCGCCTTCGACGGCGCTGGCTACCCATGGCTGACCGTCGGCGGTGTGACTCCAGACAAAGCCGCCGTCCCACGGCGCTCTTTTCGCCACATGCGGCTTGCCGCCGTAGCGCACGGTCACCCGGACCTTGCCACCGGTCGCCAGCATTTTGGGTAGCGCGATGCGCAAGCGGCCATCCGGATTGCGCCATGCGCTGGTGGCCAGCAACTTGCCGTTGAGATCGATGCCACTGATCGGCAGGTTGCGGTCCAGGTCCAGCAGCAGTACGTCGGTGGCAGCTTTCGCGGTGAAGCTCAGCGTGGCGCTGGCATCGATGCGTTGCTGCGCCGGCGCCACCGTGAAGTGCAGTTCGGCGTGATCGAAATTCACCCGTGCCTGTTCGGCCGGCATCACGCCGCCGGAATCCAGCGTTTGCCTGGTCAGTACCTGCGCAGGGGCTTCGGCCGCGAGCGCGCTAGCGACGCTGGTGAGGCTGAAGGCGACAGCAAGGACCAGCAGATGCGGACGCACGGACATGAGGCGGCTTCCGACGGGGAGAGTCCTGCCAGCATGCAGCCTTTTCATGCATGCTGACAACAGCCGAGGTCCTGTGCGCGGCGCCGCTTGCTTACCCGCCGTAGCGCTGCTGCAGGTAGGCGAACACGGCGCGCAGACCCATCGCCTCACCGCCACGCGGGCGGCCCGGTCGATCGGCATCATTCCAGGCGTAGGTATCCAGATGCAGCCACGGTGTGCCATCGGGCACGAAGCGTTCCAGATACAGCGCGGCGGTGATCGCGCCGCCGTGACGTGACGGGCCGGCGTTGGCGAAGTCGGCAAGATAGGAGTCGAGCATCTTGCGATACGGCCGCCACAACGGCATCTGCCACAGCGGATCGCCGACCGCCCGTCCCGCCGCCAGCAGGGCGACCGCGGCTGCTTCGTCGTTGGCGAACAGCGCCGGCAGATCCGGGCCCAGTGCCACGCGCGCGGCGCCCGTCAAGGTAGCGAAATCCAGCAGCAAATCGGGTTCCTGCTCGGCGCCATAGGCCAGCGCGTCGCACAGGATCAAACGACCTTCGGCGTCGGTGTTGTCCACTTCCACGGTGTGACCGGCGCGGGTGGTGATCACTTCACCCGGGCGCATGGCGTTGCCGGCTACCACGTTCTCCACCGCAGGAATCAGCAGGGTCAGCCTGACCGGCAGGTTGGCCTGCATGATCAGACCGGCCAGCGCGATCGCGTGCGCGGAACCGCCCATATCCTTTTTCATCCAGCGCATGCCGTCGCTGGATTTCAAGTCGAGCCCGCCGGTGTCGAAGCAGACGCCCTTGCCGACCACCACCAGCTTGGGATGCTCGCGCTTGCCCCAGCTCAGTTCGATCAGCCGCGGTGCGCGATGGCTGGCGCGGCCTACGGCGTGGATGGTCGGGAAGTTTGCCTTCAGCAACTCATCGCCCACCCAGTCGCGCACTTTCGCCTTGTGGGTCTTGCCCAGCGCGCGAATCGCATCGCTTAACTGTTCCGGCCCCATGTCCTCGGTCGGCGTGTTGACCAGGTCACGCACCAGGGCGGTGGCTTCGACCAGTGGCGCCAACACCTGCAGCTCTGCCTGAGCCACGGCCAGTTGCGCCGGTGCGCGTTTCGGTTGCCGATAACGGGTGAACTGGTAAGCACCCAGTGCCCAGCCCAGAGCGGCCTGATGGCGGTCGCCGAGCACACCTTCGTCGGCAAGATGGTAGGTCGCTTCGGGCAGGCTGCACGGCAGCGCGGCGAGCGCACTCAGCGGCTGCTGTGCATCGACACCCACCAGCACACGCACCAGCTTGCCCGACGGATCAGACAGCAACGCAAACGTGCCCGCTGCTGCCGCGAAACCGCTGTCGCCCAGCCAGCGCTTTTGCGCGGCGGTGAGCCGGCGCTTGCAGGCGGCGTAATGCGCGGCGTCGGTTGTTTCGATGGCAATACTGTGGCGGGTGTTCGACTGGCGTTCGATCAAGGCAGACATGCAAGGTCCTTCAACGTATGTCGGCCGTGTAGCTGCCGAACTCGACAAAACCCCAATGATGCGCGTAATCGAGCTTACTTGCCTACCCGTGTGGATGCTGTGCTTCCAGCCAGTCCGCCAATGCCGTCATGTCGCGCAGGTCCAGCTCGGGTGCTGCGCCCAGCGCGTCAGGCCAGGCGATACCGTCGCGATTGATCCACGCGGTACGCAGTCCGGCATCGCGCGCGCCGGCCATGTCCATCAGCGGATCGTCACCAACGTGCAGGATCTGTTGCGGCAGCACGCCAAGCCGTTCGGCCGCGCTCAGGAAGATGCGTGGGTCCGGCTTGGCGATGCCGCTGTCACGCGCGCAGATGTGATGGACGAAATGCGCGTCCAGCCCGATCCGCCCAAGGTCGGCATTGCCATTGGTCAGGCTGGCCAGCGGCCAGCGCGCCGTGATCCGCTGCAGTGCCGGCAGGCTGTCCGGATACAACTCCACCCGATTACGCGCGGCAAAGTAGATTTCCCACAGCACCTCGATCGGCGCATCGTCCACGCCGCAGCTGGCAAACGCATGTTGCAGGGTGAGCTGGCGCTGGGTGGTGAAGTCATGCGCCAGGTCCAGCCGCTCGCTGGCCACCCGCGCGCGCAACTCGCGCATCGCGGTGATCGGCCACGCCTGCGCCACATCGGGATGATGTTGTTGCAGCCATGCGTCGACTGCCTGGTCGGCGTGTTCCAGCGCCGGCAGCACCGGCCACAAGGTGTCGTCCAGGTCCAGTGTCAGCGCGAGGATCGGCACCATGCCCGCACTCATTGACCGCTGACGATCAGCACCTGGCCCAGTTTGATCTGGTCGTTCTTCAGGTGATTCCACTCGCGCAACTGGCTCACTTCAACCGAGTGTCGCTTGGCAATCGTCGACAGCGTGTCACCCTTGACGACCGTGTAACGGGTGTCCGCCTGTGCGGTGGTGGTGGGTGCGACGCTCGGCGCGGGCGTGGCACTGCCCTGGATTTTGCTCAGGCGCGCGTTCTGCTGTTCATCGTTGCGACGCTTCTCCATCGCCATCCGCGCGGCCACGGTATCGCCGGAGGTCGGTGCCACCGCGGCGCGCGCCGCATAGGTAGCGCCCGGTGCCGATACCGGCGTGCCGTGCGGCATGCGCACGCCCAGTGCGGCCAGAATGTCGCTGCGTCGGGTATCGTCCAGCGCGGTCAGTGCGGCACCGTCCTGATACGGCAACACTGCATGCTTGCGCAGCGCCGCCTTGCCCGGCTCGCTCTGCACGAAGTCGACGAAGGCCTGCGCCTGGGTCGCCTTCGGGCTGCTGGGGTTGGTCACCAGGTAGAGCGGAATGAACAACGGGTAGCTGCCGTCGGCGATGTTGGCGACAGTGGCCGACTTGCCGTTGATCGGAATGGCCTTCAACTGCGAGTTGCCGCTGATGCCGGCGAGCGTGGCCACGCCGAAACCATTCGGGTTCAGTGCAATGCCTTCTTCCAGCTTGCGCGTGTTCACGTACAACCGCGGCGCCGCCACCGGCTGGTTGCCACGCCCGAACAGCAGCGTGCGCAGGCTGTATTCCACGCCGTCGCCGGGGCTGGCCACCGCATACACATCGATCGGTGCATCGCGACCGCCGACTTCGCTCCAGTTGTGGATCTTGCCGTAATAGATGTCATGCACCTGCTTCAGCGTGAGGCCGCTGACCGGGTTCGACGACTGCGTGATCAGCACCAGCCCGTCCCACGCCACCGGGGTGAAGGTGAGGCGCGCATTCTGCGCGGTGTCGTCGGCCGGGCGCGCGCTGCCGGCAAGGTCGGCGGTGCCGCTGGCCACCGCGTCGATACCCGAGGCGGTGTTGAACGGCTGCAGCTCGATGCGGCCGTGGCCGGTCTTCTCCCATGCCTTGGCGACTTCATCGACCACGCCATTGGCCGTCGCCACGTCGCCGCGCCAGATCAGGCTGCTCTTGGCTGGGGTCGCCGCCTTCGCTTTCGCCTTGTGGTGAGTTTTGGCAAGGGCAGGGGTGGCGAGGCAGGCGCCTATCAGGGCGATGGACAACAGGCGTAGAAAACGAACAGGCATGGTGATGGAGAACCCCGGCATGATGATGTGGATGCTTGATGGACCGAGTATGGCGCCTTGCGGGCGCATGCAGGCTGAAGCAGGGCGAGTATTTCATCGGCCCGGCTAGCAAACATCAAGCACTTTCATGCGTTTGCGCACAAGCAGTCGCCCGGCCTGTGCGCCGGAACACGCGCCGGGAGCGATCCCGGCCACGCTTTTGCCCGATTGACGCGCTGTGCGGCTCAGTCGATTACGACGTAGCGCGTGCCCTCACCATTGGCCACCACCAGCACCAACTGGCGCGGCTTCACGCCGGCCAGCCCGCGCAACACATGCAGGCTGGTGATGCGCTGGTTGCCCACGCCGATCACCACGTCATCGCTGGCAAGACCGGCGCGCGCGGCGCGACTGTCCGGCTGCACCGAACTTACCGCCACGCCGTACCAGCCCTGGTTGCGCTGATCCTGGCTGAGCTCGCTGAACTGCACGCCGCTCAAGCGTGGATCGAGCTGGCTGCCGTCGACGCTGGCGCGCTTCTCGGCGGTGAGCGTGGCGTTGACTTCACTGAGCTTGCCCTCGCGCAGCACGCCCAGTCGCAGTGTGCTGCCCAGCGGCAGCAAGCCTTCGGCGTTGTTCAATTCCTGCACGCTGTGCAGCGGTTTGCCGTTCAGCGTGGTCAGCACGTCGCCGGCCTGCAGGCCGGCCCGTTCGGCCGCCGAGCCGTCGCGTACCTGGGTCACCACCACGCCGTTGCTGTCTTTCAATTGCAACAACTGGGCAATGCGCGGGGTGATCGCCTGGGTCTGCACACCCAGGCTGCCGCGCTGTACCTTGCCGTGCGCCAGCAACTGCGCCATCACTTCGCCGGTGATGCTGGTGGGTATCGCAAAGCCGATGCCGACATTGCCGCCCGAGGGCGAGAAAATCATCGTGTTGATGCCGACCAGTTCACCGCGCAAATTGACCAGTGCGCCGCCGGAGTTGCCGGGGTTGATCGAGGCATCGGTCTGGATGAAATTCTGGTAGCCGCCGTTGCCACCATCGTTCTGGCCCGGCGTGTTCTGGCCCAGCCCGGAGCGACCCAGCGCCGAGACGATGCCGGCGGTCACCGTCTGGCCCAGCCCGAACGGGTCGCCCACCGCCACCACGTAGTCGCCCACCTGCAGGCGCGAGGAATCGGCCAGTGGCAGCGCCTGCAGCTTCTGTGCCGGAATCTGCACCACCGCCACGTCGGTGGCCGGGTCGCTGCCGATCAGCTTGCCCTTGAATGTGCGGCCGTCCTGCAGTGTCACGCTGATCGCGTCGGCGCCGCCGACCACATGGTTATTGGTCAGGATGTAACCCTTCGCCGCATCCACGATCACACCCGAGCCCAGGCTTTGCTCGACCCGCTGGCGCGGCGTGCTGGGCAGGCCGAAGAAGCGGCGCATCATCGGGTCATCGAAATACGCATCGCGCACCGGCACCCGCGTGGTGGTGGAAATGTTCACCACGGCCGGGGTCACCCGGGTCAGCATCGGTGCCAGCGACGGCATCGGCTGGCCGTCGATCGCGGCGGGCAGGGTGGCCGCGTGGCCGCTGGATACGGCCACCAGCAAGACCAGTGTGGTCAGCGCCGGGCCGAGCCAGCGTGCCAGACGTGAAGATGAAAACTGCATGGGGCCTCCTTGGGCATGTCGATAGTGGCAGTGCTTCGACCGAACCGCGCCGCGACGGTTCCATCGTGCCAATAGTTGTCATGGGACTTTACTTCCAGCGACGTCGGGGTTAACTTCCCCCTTCGGTAACAACCACAACATCTTGTGTTCGATAGCTGGCACTCAAACAAGTGCTGGTGTCGGGCACCGCACTCTTGAGGGGGAGTCGTTGTTGTCGTAAACCGTTGGCACAGCTGGCTGGAGGGCAATCCTCACTGGCCTGGAAGTGTCGTCGTAACAGTCGCGCGCGGCCTTGCCGCATCAATATAAAAACCACGCAGGCCGTCGGGCCGCAGCGAGAGAGGTCTTGGAAACGATGAGCACAGTCCGTGCGCCAGCGAGTAGTTCAGCAACCAGTGCGAACCCCAACATGATTCCGGCGACCAGCCGGGATGCCGTCGTGGAGATTCCGCTGCAGCCGGCGTCGCAAGACATCTGGGACAAGAAGTACCGCCTGAAGAACAAGGCTGGCGAGCCGGTCGATGCCACCATCGATGAGACCTACCAGCGCGTGGCGCGCGCGCTGTCCGACGTGGAAACCACCGAGGAGCTGCGCGCCCACTGGTACGAAAGATTTCTGTGGGCGCTGCGCCGCGGTGCGATCCCCGCCGGCCGCATCACCTCCAACGCCGGCGCGCTGGCGCACAAGCCGGCCACCAGCACGATCAACTGCACCGTCTCCGGCACCATCCACGATTCGATGGATGACATTCTGGAGAAGGTCCACGAAGCGGGCCTGACGCTGAAGGCCGGTTGCGGCATCGGCTACGAATTTTCCACCCTGCGTCCGCGCAACGCGTATGTCTCCGGCGCCGGTGCGTATACGTCCGGCCCGCTGTCGTTCATGGATATCTACGACAAGATGTGCTTCACCGTGTCTTCTGCCGGTGGCCGTCGCGGTGCGCAGATGGGCACCTTCGACATCAGCCATCCGGACGCCAAGGAATTCATCCGCGCCAAACGCGAAGACGGCCGCCTGCGCCAGTTCAACCTGAGTCTGCTGATCACCGACGGCTTCATGGACGCGGTTGAAAACGACCAGGACTGGCCGATGGTGTTCCCGGTACACGTCAAGGAAAAGCACGAGATCGACGTCAACGATCCGAGCCAGGTGATCTGGCGCGAATGGCCGACCCACGAAAACTATGTCGATCGCGAAGACGGCCTGGTCGCCTGCAAGATCTACAGCCACATTCGTGCACGGCATCTGTGGGACATGATCATGGTGTCCACCTATGACTATGCCGAGCCGGGTTTCATCCTGATCGACAAGGTCAACGAGATGAACAACAACTGGTGGTGCGAACACATCCGCGCGACCAACCCCTGCGGCGAACAGCCGCTGCCGCCGTACGGCTCGTGCCTGCTCGGCTCGGTCAACCTGACCAAGTTCGTGCGTGATCCGTTCGGTCCCAAGGCCAGCTTCGACTGGAACGAATACCGCGAAGTGGTGAAGGTATTCACCCGCATGCTCGACAACGTGGTCGAGATCAATGGCCTGCCGCTGGAACAGCAGCGCAACGAGATCATGGGCAAGCGTCGCCACGGCATGGGCTTCCTCGGCCTGGGTTCCACCGTGACCATGCTCAAGCACAGCTACGGCAGTGCCGAAGCGGTCGCCTTCACCGAAGAAGTCTCGCGCGAAATGGCCGTGGCTGGCTGGGAAGTGGCGCTGGAACTGGCGAAAGAAAAGGGTGCCGCACCGGTGCTGCTGCGTGACTTCACCGTCACCGGCGACATGCTGCGCAAGCGTCCGGAAATGGCCAAAGACGGCTACAAGATCGGCGACAGCATCCCCGGTCGCGTGCTGCACGCCAAATACAGCCGCTACATGCAGCGCATTGCCACGGTGGCGCCGGAACTGGTTGAGCAGCTCGCCGAAACCGGCGCGCGCTTCACCCACCACACCTCGATCGCGCCCACCGGCACCATCAGCCTGAGCCTGGCCAACAACGCCAGCAACGGCATCGAGCCCAGCTTCGCGCACAGCTACTCGCGCAACATCATTCGCGAAGGCAAGAAGTCCAAGGAAAAGGTCGAAGTGCTCAGCTTCGAGCTGCTTGCCTACCGCGCGCTGATCAATGCCGATGCCAAGCCGTATACCGAAGAAGCCGGCAACAAGTTGCCCGACTACTTCGTCGCTGCCGACGACATCAGCCCGAAACAGCACGTGGATATCCAGGCCGCCTCGCAATTGTGGATCGACTCGTCGATCTCCAAGACCGCAAATGTGCCCACCGATTATCCCTACGAAGACTTCAAGGACATCTACTTCTACGCCTATAAACAAGGCCTGAAAGGATGCACCACGTTCCGCTTCAACCCCGCCGCGTTCCAGGGTGTGCTGGTCAAGGAATCGGATCTTGAAAACACCCTCTACCGCTTCGAGCTGGAGGACGGTAGTGTTGTCGAACTGAAAGGCAATGAGCAGGTGGAATACGACGGCGAGATGCACTCCGCCGCCAACCTCTTCGATGCCTTGAAGGAAGGGTATTACGGCAAGTTCTAGGTAGCGCACGCACCCCTTATCGGGTGCGGATGTTCCCGCTGGATGCGTCGATTCCCGAAAGGCCGCGACACGTACTGACATTACATTCGGAGGGGAACATCAGCATGTCCATTGATAACGAAGTTGAAGCAAGCAGCACACCCGATGCCGTCGAAGCACCGGCCATCACCCTTCCCGTGCTGCCGGACGTGCCCGTCGCGGCTCCTGCGGCTGCACCGGTGGTGGTGAAGAAGAAGGCGGCACCGCGCAAGAAGGCCGCACCGAAGCCGGTCGTCGTGGGCGAGGCTGCGCCGGAAAAGGCCGTAGCCAAGAAGGCGGCTCCGAAGAAGGCAGCCGCCAAGAAGGCTGCGCCGAAGAAAGCGGCAGCGAAGAAGGCTGCGCCAAAGAAGGCGGTCAAGAAGGCAGCAGCGAAAAAGGCTGCGCCGAAGAAGGCTGCCAAGAAAGCGGTGAAGAAGGCCGCACCGAAGAAGCCCGCCAAGAAAGTCGCGAAGAAGGCCGCACCGAAGAAAGTCGCCAAGAAGGCTCCCGCCAAAAAGGCGGCGCCGAAGAAAGCCGGGAAGAAGGCCGCGCCGAAAAAGGCCGCCGCCAAGAAGGCTGTCAAGAAAGCGGTGAAGAAGGTGGCCGGCAAGGTTGCCAGTGCCAAGAAAGCGGTCAAGAAAGTCGCCAGGAAAGTCGCCAAGGTGGTGAAGAAGAACGCCGCCAAGGTCGCAAAGAAGGTCAGCAGCAAAAAGTCGGCCCCCAAGAAGGCCGCAACCAAGAAGGCGGCAGTCAAAAAGTCCGCCAGCAAGAAAGCCGTCGCCAAGACGGTAAAGAGGTCCACTGCCAGCAAGAAGGCGATCGTCAAATCGGCACGCCCGGTGAAAAAGGCTGCCGGCAAGAAGGCCGCTGCAAAAAAGAAGTAAGCAACACCGCATCCGGTCCGGCCTTGCGCCGGGCCGGATGACTTGTTCCAGGCCGTGACCATCCCGGCATCGCGCTACCGCAACACCATCCCAGTACCCACATTCCGAATAACGAAGCGAACACCATGGCAATCAAGATCGACAAGAAGATCACCGGCTACAACGTGGTCACCTCCGAAGAGAAGGTTGCCAACGCGGCTGCCGCTGCCGCGAAGGACGCGCGCGCTGCCGAGCCCAAGCAGGCCGAAGTCATCCAGATGCACGAAAGTGTCGAGCGGCCGGAAACCCTGGTCGGCTCCACCTTCAAGATCAAGTCACCGCTGTTCGAACACGCGCTGTACGTCACCATCAACGACATCGTGCTCAACGCCGGCACCAAACACGAACAGCGCCGCCCGTTCGAGATCTTCATCAACTCGAAAAACATGGACCACTTCCAGTGGATCGTGGCACTCACCCGCCTGATGTCCGCCGTGTTCCGCAAAGGCGGCGACGTGACCTTCGTGGTGGAAGAGCTGAAAGCCGTGTTCGATCCGCGCGGTGGCTACTTCAAGTCCGGCGGCGTTTACATGTCCAGCATCGTGGCCGAGATCGGCTCGGTGGTGGAGCAGCATATGAAGAACATCGGGATGATCCATGATCCGGAGATGGATGCGGCGACGCGGCAGTTGATTGTGGAGAAGCGGGCGGCGTATGAGGCGGCTTCGGCGAAGAAGGTTGCCGATGCTGGCGCTGCTACCGAAGCGGGTGCGGGTGAGGCGTTGAGTTTTCCGCCGGGGTCGATGATGTGTGACAAGTGCAATACCAAGGCGCTGGTGTTGATGGATAACTGCCAGACTTGTTTGAATTGTGGGTATTCGAAGTGCGGGTGAGTTGAGAACCACTTTGAATCGTTCGCTGAAGGGTGGCCGCGAGGCTGCCCTTTTTGCTTGCTGTGTCCTGTGAAACGCATGGCGTGATTAGGTTGCCGGACTAGGCTGCGCGAAGAAGGACAAGTGATTGATTTGTGTAGGGTGGCGGCGCAAGCCGACATCCGGATGTCGGGATTAGGCTGCTGTATTAGACTGCAAAATGAAATCTACTTAGTGTTAGCCCGCTTTTCGCCTTGCTGGAGACCTTCGTGACATCGAAAGCCGAACTGATTTTCAATCCGTCGCTGCAGCTCTTCGCACAGACGCGCGCTGGCTCCCCACTAACGGTCCTGTCCGGCAGCAACAATAGCGGCAAATCGCTTACGCTCAAGTGGCTTAAGTCAGCACTAGGCCGCAGCGCGTACATGATTGGGACCAATCGTTTCTATCATGTCTACCATCTCTCGACGGGAATTCGCGACCCATCGCAGCTTGATCAATTTGAGAATCAGTTCCAATCCAACTTCAACCAGGAGAATTACAACCACGAACAAAACCCATTTGACCTTAATCAGATAATTATGGGGCTGAGCGACAAGAGACGGTCTGAGCTCTTTGAACTCTGCGGGAAGCTCATCGGCAACACCTTCTCCATGAAAAAAGTCGATAGCGAAAACGAATTGAGCCCGCGCTACATCGACATGGACGGGCAAAATTTATCTGTAGGCTCTACCGGCACTAGGCTTCTCATGACAATCCTTGGCATCTGCATGGACGAGAGATTCGAGACAGTTCTCATTGACGAGCCAGAGCTGGGATTAAGCCCTAAAGTTCAGCAGATGCTTTCCACGTTTTTCGATGAGCCAGAGACACGATCAAAAATATTTCCTCATTTGTCGAGGATCTACTTGGCAACGCACTCGCATTTGATGCTTAGCCGCAGAGACATAACTAGCAACTACGTCGTTTCTAAGAACGCTGCAACGATCTCAATCCAACGCGTCAAAAATATTGGCGAATTTCATCGGCTTCAGTTCAATCTGCTAGGCAATTCGCTTGAGTCAATGTATTTTCCGTCCGCTATCGTCGTCGTGGAAGGAAAAACAGATCACGCGTATCTAGACCGCGTGTTACAGCTCCAGTTTCCCGAGAAGCGCATCGCCGTCATCCACTCCGGCGGAGACGTCAAGAAAAAGGTGCACTCTCTGAAGGAAACGCTAGGCGAACTCGACAAGTCGCCGCTAAGAGCGCGTATTTTTGTCGTCCTCGACTCAGTACACCAGCCAGGCCTTCGTGATGAGCTGACGAAGCTTGGCGTGCTCGAAGAAAACGTCGTCACATGGTCACAGAATGGGATCGAATACGTGTATCCCCCAAAGGTTGTGGCCGGGGTTTTTTGCGCCAGCGTGGAAGATGTGCACAATCTCTCGCTGGTTGGCGACAGAATTTCACTTAATGACATAACGAAGACGAAAAACGAGCTCGCGGCTTCAGTTGTTTCGTTGCTTAGGGAAGACAGCGACCTGCCGTCTGAACTCGTCGAAAAGCTGATCGACCCGGTGTCCGCTGCGATCATGTAGGCGCGGTGTAAGAAAAAAAGGGGTCAGGTTCATTTATCCATGCGTAGGAGATGAGCCTGGCCCCTTGGGTTATCCAACGTTGGTGACGCCGCCCAAGGATTTCGATTAATGAAAGCAACAGTTGCTATCATTGTCTATATAGCCAGCGTCATAGCCTCCTTGCTAATAGGCGCCAATATTGGCGAGAGAAAGGCAACGACTCATGCGTCGATCGAGGTCAACGGCATTCAAGCAGACCTGCTTTTCAATCGCATTCTAGACGAGCGAAAGATGCAATCCATGCTTTCCAGGGGATGCGTCAGCGAGGCTACGCTTGAGCTGGATATCAATGAGGATCAGGATATGAGAAACAGGGGTCAGAGTGTATTTAAATCGGCAGAAAAGGGGTCAGGTTCATTAAACCGTATGCGGTAAGAAAAGGGGTCAGGTTCATTATCCGGGAAAAGGGGGCGGGTTCTCATTAGGCCGCGCGTGGTAAATGAACCTGAGCCCTTCGTTTGATCCGTTTGTTCTGTTTGGATGAGAGGACGTGGAATGTCTGATGAATTGAGAAGGATCTACACCGAAGCGGGTAAAGCGGATCGTTTCTGGGAGACGGCGACCCCGGTGGATCTTTGGCGGGCGCAAAAGAATACCGACTACCAGGCCGGCATCGACGCATTGTCCCCACACCTTGGCAACGAAACTCGGGTGGCCGATGTCAAGATTGTGGATCGAGATGGCAAGCGTGTCGTACTTGGATGCCGTTGCATCAAGGGCGACTTCCGCGGTGTTTCCACGTTCGACATGAAAGTCACGTGGTTCGGGTCGCGGACCACCAAACATTTCAAAATTCCGGCTGGCACAGCTATTCCTCCCGGAATTGCCGTCACCAAGGATCACAAGAACGCCCAAGGGGCGTATCACTATACGATCGCACCCAAGGACGACATGCCGTTGGCGCTCTTTTTGGAATGTCTCGGTGTTGTCTGTGGCAAGACCAATCTGCAGCTTTGATCCACGCACCGGAGCCCATCATGCTCGAAAGTACCAATGCGCTGATTGGCGCACTCGCCGCCGTCATCCGTGAAATGAAGCGTTGTCAGAATGAGTTGGATAGCGGCCTGCTTGCCGAGCAAGCCGAGGAGGATCTTGGCGTCTTTGCAGAACAGCTGCATGAGGCATATGCAGACTTGGCTGCGGAATACGAGGCGAGACTTTCTCTCCATGCTGGTTTGCTGGATGTGGACGCACTGCGCCGACACTTTGAGTCGTGAACGAACAAAAGGGGCGGAGGTAATTAGGTATGGATAATTGCCTCCGTCGCTTTTGATTGCTAAGGATGCTCTGATTTATTCCCCGTCTGCGGCATCATAGCCAGCAGTCCCCAGGAAGCCCATCGCCGATGAAGCAGCGTTCGTTCGCCTCGTTGAGTTTTGAAGTCAAGAAGAAGCCGACACGTCGTGAGCGGTTTCTGGGTGAGATGGACAAAGTCGTGCCGTGGGCCGACCTGCTGGCGCTGATCGAACCGAGCTATCCGACCTCCGGTCGTCGCGGTCGCCCGCCGATGGCGGCATCGACGATGCTGCGGATCCACTTCATGCAGCAGTGGTACGCACTGAGCGATCCAGCGATGGAAGATGCGTTGTACGAGATCGAGTCCATGCGCCGGTTTGCCGGGCTGGAGCTAAACGAGGACGCGATTCCGGACGAGTCGACGATTCTGAAGTTCCGTCGCTTCCTGGAGCAGCACGGCCTGGCGGTGAAGATCTTCGAAGCGGTCAATGCGCACCTGAGCGGCCAGGGCCTGTTGCTACGCCAGGGCACGATCGTGGATGCCACGATCATTCAGGCGCCGTCCTCGACCAAGAATGCGGACAAACAGCGTGACCCGGACATGCGCCAGACGAAGAAGGGCCAGCAGTGGTACTTCGGCATGAAAGCGCACATCGGGGTGGACGTGGAATCGGGGCTGGTGCATACGGTAACCACGACACCTGCCAACGTGGGCGACGTAACGGAAGTGGACAAGTTGCTGCACGGCCAAGAGAAGACGGTGCATGCCGATGCCGGCTACCAAGGCGCCGAGAAACGGGCACCCAAGCGCGGCCGCACGTGGCATATCGCGGCCAAACGCGGCAGCGTGAAGGCGATGCCCGAGGGCGATTTGAAGGATGCGGTCAAGCACACCGAGCACATGAAGGCCGCGGTTCGAGCCAAGGTGGAGCATCCGTTCCGGGTGGTGAAGCGGCAGTTCGGCTATCAGAAGGTGCGCTTCAAGGGCTTGCTCAAGAACACCGCTCAGATACTCACGCTGTTCGCGCTATCCAATCTGTGGATGGTGCGACGAACGTTGCTAGCGTCCGCAGGGGAGGTGCGCCTGTGAGGCGGGAAATCGAGGCGATTGGAGGTAACCCAGCACGGCGATGGCGGCGATATGCCTCACAATCTGCCTTTTGGTCGTAGTCAATCCATATTTTTAGCACGGCCGTCTGGACGGCCATTTTGAACTTAATTGATCAGAGCATCCCTAATGCTCTATAGAGACTCACGA
Organism: Rhodanobacter sp. AS-Z3; assembly: GCF_029224025.1. NCBI lineage: Bacteria > Pseudomonadati > Pseudomonadota > Gammaproteobacteria > Lysobacterales > Rhodanobacteraceae > Rhodanobacter > Rhodanobacter sp. AS-Z3. The sequence goes on along the minus strand of NZ_CP119392.1, from coordinate 1,895 downwards.
TCCATTGCCCAACCAGACGGAGCCCGCTCATGCCTGCGATGTTGGATGTATCAGCAAGAACGGGGTCAGGTTCACTTAACCCAGACGAAGTCGTGAATCTGACGCTGTTCTTGTGAAAGCTCAGCCTCGGTTCCCTTTTCTTCGATCCCCGTGGCGCCTCACACCTGATGCCTCTTGAACCAGCCCGGCGTCCGTTCCCAGGCTAGCTTGGCCGCGGCTTCCTAAGTGCCCACCCAAGAACGGGGTCAGGTTCACTTACAAGCGTTTGAATTTACAAGAGCGGGGTCACGCGGTAAATGAACCCGTCCCGTTTGTTTGACCCCTCTGTTTGGAGGCGTTGCGTCCGGTTTGGTCCGTAGCTGGGCCCCAAATACAGAGAAGAACGGGGTCAGGTTGAGGTGGCCCGGAAATAGTTGCCTCCATCCCCTTTTGACTCCGCAGAGGTGCACGAGAATGCAACGAACGGCTTGTTTGGCTCTACTAAGTGCAGGCGCTTTTCTCTTTGCGTATGCCTCTTCCGGGCAAGCGGCTGAGCAGCGCCAACCAACGTCTCAGAGTCCCGTCGGATATCTTCAGTGTGACAAGCTTTCGAGCGCGTGTTCGCTGAAAGCAGCCAGGTTGGCCATGACGAGGCCCGTGACTTTCAGCGTACAAGAAGTGTGGCAATACCATCCGCAAGAACAAAAGTGGGCGTACCTGGCGATTCCCGCGATCGATGACGACGTGCTGGTCACTCCAGCGCCGCTGGTCCTTGGAGCAAATCCTGATCCGACGGTCCACGTAATTACTGCTACAGCAGGATTGTTCTGGGTGAAATGGACGGAGAATGGCGTCCCTTTCAAGAGAGTTCTCCACGCGGGAATGCTGTGCAACGACGTGCTTATCGGGCCGAAAAGAAAAGGGGACTTGATCGCAACCTGTGTTTCCGGAAAAGATCATGCAACCGCTGCCTATGTCCCCGATCCTGAAATCTATTGCGTGAAAAAATGAAGGGCCGGAAGAAGCAGGGGTCGAAGAAACAGGAAGAACAAGAACGGGGTCAGGTTCACTTAACCCAGACGAAGTCGTGAATCTGACGCTGTTCTTGTGAAAGCTCAGCCTCGGTTCCCTTTTCTTCGATCCCCGTGGCGCCTCACACCTGATGCCTCTTGAACCAGCCCGGCGTCCGTTCCCAGGCTAGCTTGGCCGCGGCTTCCTAAGTGCCCACCCACCACACCTTCCCCCAGCTCGCCCAGCCCGTTGCACTACGCGCCTAAAACCACAGGAGCGAAGCGATGGGCAAGAAGATCGAGGGCTTTGATGTAAGCGTGTCGGTGTCGGCGTGGTAGCTGGTGCGTGCGCCGGTGGAACAAGGAGGCGGAGGGAATGGAATTCCCTCAATTGCTGCGGTTCCCTTGGTTCCATTGGATCTTCTTTTTGCGAATTTTGTCCTCAACCGATATCACTGTCCTGCGGAATTGCTGCGCATCCGACCGCCGCCTGTCGCTGTGCACGTGGGATGCATCTCCACAAGAAATGCCATCGGATCGATCGCTACGGCGAGCTTGCCCGCCAGCACCTGTTGTGTGTCGAGCATCCGCTTCAATACGGTCGTGGTCAGGTTCCTAGCCTCCGAGAGGCCAATGCCTGTCCAGAAAGTCCCGCCTTGAGTGTCGGGTTCACCGAGCTTCACATATTGATCCCCCTTGACGACCGCAAACATGACACCGAGCGCAACGACAAGGGAGCCGATTCCTTGTCGCTCATACCCGACCGCCGTCTTCAGCTTGGAGAAGCAAGTGGTACTTTCTTCGCGGCTCAGCGTCATCCACCCCATGCGCTGCATCACGTTCTTTTGTACCCGAAGCAAGCCGCCAGTGGCGCTGTGCAGGTTGAGACTGTAGTTGCCCCATATA